>NZ_CP053847.1 GCF_013201975.1 Campylobacter sp. CCUG 57310 | reverse complement strand
TTAAGATTTTAAGTAGTGGAGTGTGATTTCATCCCTACTATGACCCATTTCAATAGATACTTGAGCTCTAGCTTCTAGATTTGTATAGCCTTCTTGTTTTAACTCTTCATAACGGTTTTGAGCAAAGGAATAACGTAATCCGTGAGATCCATCATCAGCTCCGGCTTGTTTTAGTTGAGTGCGGTAATCTGAATAATTAGCTTTAAAACCGCTTTTCTTTGCTTCTGTTGCACGATTGACTAAATTCGAAGGCAAAACCCTTGTCGTGTAGCTTAGTCCATTTTTAGAGCCTTCTACAGTAATTGTATTGTTACTGTGGATAATCCATTTGCTAGAGTTGAGAGCATCATCAGCTCTTAATCCTGCCTCAACTTGCAGATCAAAACTAAGCAAATACGGCGTTGCTTGCATGTATTCGCGTATGTTTTCTATCTCTTTTTTAGGGTAGCTTCTATTATGATAGTTTTTCTTTAAATTTACGCCTTCATTTTTCAATTCGCTTCGCAAATCGGTTATACGGGCTCGATCTATATTTTTTATCCCGAGCCCATTAAAGCCATCCGATATTTTTGCCATTGTGGAAATATAGGTATTTAATGTTCCTCCGCTTATGTGGTCTATTTTGCTTATCAAAAATTCTCTGGCAGTGTCGCTATTGATATGGGGATATATCTTTTTTCCATAGTTTTCTTGAAGATAGCTGATGTATTGTGTGACAACTGTTCGAGCGTTTTGTATTGATTTGATTGAGTGTGCTTGAGTACTTATCTTGTGTCCGTTTTGTCCTTTGACGGTGCTTGCTGCGCGGCTGGCTGATTTTGAAATTCCTATGCCATCAAGCTTTTGCATGAGCCGGGAAATGATGAATTTCCCGGAGCTTCTATTGTTTAACTCTGTTTTTTTGTTCATTTGCTCTCCTTTTCAAAAATCTTGCAATCGTTTGGTCTGATATTTTGATCCCGGTTTGAGCCTGAAGCAGCCTACAAATCTGCGGATAACTGTGCCCCTGTTCGCGCCAGACAACAATTTGCTCTGAAAAATCTCTATAATTTGGCTTTTTCTTTCGAATTTTTCGTATAGATTTTTCCACTACCGCCTCTTGGCTGCGCTTGTCTTTTTGGTTTTTCCGAAAGTATGTTCGGATCGAATCGATTTGTTTGTTTGGGCGATTGTTTTTTGGATTATTTATTTTTTCCACCTCCTTAAAAAAATCTCCAATAGTTTTGGATATTTGTTCGAAAGAATTTGATCTTTCGATACTTTCGTATAGAAGCTTGAAAGCTCCTATCAGCTCGCTCTTAACCACATAGAATTTAGCCATTTTGATAGCTCCTTGAAAAAATTATATGTATCAAATTTTGATAACACCATATCAAACATGCGCCGCCGAATGCTATCAGCTATGATTGATGTATAGCTCGAAACACTCGATAGAAACGGGGTTGCCCCGTAAAGAAGCGTTGGCTTCTTGACGGGGTGTTGATATGATGCTATCAGATTTGATATTTATTGGTTTTAGCAAAAAAATTTTCATTAGATTTTTGTGTTTTTTGATGCTTGCTTATACATATTTTTTTGCTATAACTAGTTATATTTTCTAATTTTTTAAAGGTGTAAAAATGGAAAACGAACAAAATTCGAATGTATTTTTTTAAGAGAGCTTTTTATTTTTTTTCAAATTTTTCGGCATAGGTTTTTTCTGAAGCAGTATATAGACTGCTTCCGCTCTCCTGCCGTATTCCTTTTTGCAGACCTGTATGGGCGAGGTTTAATAGAAACAGTCCATTTTAGAGGGTTAAGCTTTTTCCTTTGCTTTTTGTAGCTAAAAGCGTTCTGTTTTAACATCAATTGCAAAAACGAGTTTGAAAAGGGCGAGGGGCACTCCGTTAGCCTGAAAAGCGTTGTGAGCCAGTGCCGGCGTCAACTGCTTGCTAGAACTTTTTTGTTTTTGTAGGTATCTCTTACTTTTTTAAAAAAAGATCGCCGCCTTTTAGGGGCTTTTATTTTTCAAATTTATAGTATTTTTTATTTTACTCTTATTGGTTTTTCTATTGCTATTTCAAAAAATATCGATTAAAATTAAAAGAAAAAACCAAGGAGCTTCCATTGGAAAATAACTCAAAAATTATAGATACGATTGCTAAACAAATTGAAATCATAAAAATTAAAATTTTAATTTTTGTAGCCGGTTTTGGTGGAGCTTGGGTGTTTATTACTGCTAATTATTCAAAAATAGATTTTTTGGTTATAATTTCTATTGCATTCTTAATGTTGTTTGGTGTCGGCATAGCGACAAATTTAACTAGATTATCAGGGCTCTATAAAGAGCTTGAAAAGATAAAGGATTCAAATGGAAGTAATTAGTGCGGTGCTAGTAGTAGCTTCTTTAATCAGTTTTGCTATAGGCTATTTTTGGGTCAAAAGCGGTAAAAAGATACCTGATTTCTTTTAAAATTTTCTCTCTTTTACAAAGTTAAGTTTTTATCTGTTTAATTCTTTTGCTTAAAAAGCAGCCATATACTTAGCTTTATTCTCTGTAACCTCGTTTGGCTAGCTGTTGCGAAAATTCGTTTTCCGTATAAAATTTGAGCTCGCCTTTGTCTAGCTTTTCAACAGTTCGTTTTAGCTTTATTGTATCGGCTTGGCTTATCTCGCTTTGGAGTGCTTCGACCATATCTCCATCAAGCTCTATTACGTTAATTTTTTCACCAAATAGCTGTTTCATAGCGTTTATAATATCACTGCTTAGAGTAAAACCGTCTTTAGCTTGAAGTATAATCGCATTTGTCATTTTGACTCCTTTATCTAGTGTCTTATACCGCACCCTTATTAATAGACTCCATTTTTTCTCTAATAATAGACCTTAGATATTGTGTTCTATTTGTTCTAGTTAAATAGCCCATTTCATCTAAAAAGGCTAGTTCATCGCTGGATAAAAACATGGTAGTTCTTTTATTAGCCGGGTTTGCACTCTTTGGTCTGCCGCCCGTCTTTTTTATCTCTTGTGCTTTGTCTTGTTCTTTGAAACTTGCGGTAGATAGTTCTTCTAGTTCGTTACTAGATAAGTCTAATTCTAATTTAGCCATTATTTATTGTCCTTAATGTAGTTAATTATTTTTTGATACATATCTATAAAAGATTGATACTGTCTTTTTGCTAGATTGTTTTCATTGTATAACTCAATAAAACTTAATCCGTTTGTCATTGCATTTTCAAATATTCTAGAGTTTTTTAAAACAAAGAATTTTGTACAAACTATATTGACGGCTTTAATTGTAGCTACTGTTTCATCTAGCTCTTTTTGAGAAGAGATATTTGTTATAACGCCTATAGTTTTACGTCCAAGCGGTTTAATTTGAGATAAGGTGTTTGCTGCTCTTTTTATTGAGTTTGGATTAGGAGTAATTGGAACTATAATAAAATCACATTGTTTTAAAATTTCAAGCACTCCAGCCGAAGCAAAACCACCAAAGTCATACACTGTGTCTTCTTCAAAAACACATCTATCTAATATCTTACCTTTTGGATAAAATTGTGGCACTACTGAATCATCATTGCTTTGCCATTTTAGATTGAGATCTTTTGCGATACTAAAGCTAAGTGGAGTTTTGCCTACGCCGCCTTTTAATTGCAAAACTGCTAAAGTCATATTTTGCCTTTTGATATGTTATATATGTTAAAAACATATTATATCATATATATGTTATTAACATATCAAGTCATTTTATTTAGGAGTGTTTTCTTGCTCCGTTAGGTTTTTAAGGAGCAGTTTTTTATTTCGTTAGGTTTTTAAGGAGTAAGCAGTTTAACTACTCATCAAAAACCTAACGGACTATAGTTTTTTCCGCATTTTGAGGAGTGATTTTAGCAATAGTTCCGCATTTTAGTGAGTATGTTTTTTGTCCTAAAAGTGCGTCTATTACGGAGTTTTATTATAAAGCTATCTTGTTTTCTATAGCATACTTCGCAGCCTTACTTAAAAAGACTGATCTGTTGTTTGTTAACTCGCTAATAGATTTTAGTAGCTTTTCCGGAAGGATTACATTAACTCTTACTTTCTTTTCAACCGGTGCCGGCTCCTTAATCTCTTCTCCTTCTGCTATTAATACATCAAGCAAACAAGAAAAAGCTTCTTTTAGATCCTCAATAGCTTCTATTTCATTATCCCCGCATCCTGTAATTTTAGGATATTCTTTGTAGTAAGCTACAAATTCATCATCTTCTTTGTTGATTATCATGCTATAGTTTAAATTCAAGTAGTATTCTTTATTTTTTGCTTGTGGTGTCATTATTATCTCCTAGGTTCCTCTAAGGTTGTCTTTTTATAAAAGCTCTATGAGCTCTTATAAAAAGATAGTCTTAGACCATCTTTATTCTGACGCTAATCTATAGACTCTTCTTCGTATAGTTCTAAAACTTTCTTGATATAATGTTTCTTTATGGGTTTAGCAAATGGAATGTTTACATGATCATAGCCTGGTTTTCTAAAGATCATGTGAGAACCTTTTGCGTTATTGCTAAGTTCGTAACCTAAATAAACTAATATATCCTGCACCTCATTAAAACTGATACTTGAAGGAGATCTTCGCATCTTGTCTATTATCTTATGAATTTTATTACTCATAAATAACCTTTGTTTTTTATATTATTATAATAATATATACACACTTAATAAAATGTTAAATTATATAATGTGTATTAGTATATAGATATATTTTGTATTGAAAATTCTACTTTTCATTGCATATTAAGCAAAAGTTCGATTTTAAGGTAGTTTATGAATTTGGAGTTTTGCCGGTTTAAGGTTGGGAAGCTTAAAGCGGGTGATTTGGTTTAAGAAAAGCTCTAAAAATATAAGATTTGATTGATTTCTTAAATTCTTAACATAAATGTTTATATGTTATTGCAACTGTCAAATATGTATATAAAAGCTTATAATTTTGATTATTAAGATATAAATTGTTAAAATTATTCAAGTTTTAAAAATTATTACAAAACAAGGGATTAGGTTTGAAAAATACAATTAAATCGTTTATGGTTTTATGTTTGTTATTGCCATTAAGTTTACTCGCAGACAATTGCAAAAAGCATTCTCCAGAATTATATGTAGACAAACAGGATATTATACAAAATAGAATGTTTTACTTTCACGAAGAATGTAAAAACAAAAAAGATCAAGTAGCATGCGAATGTTTTGATAATACTTTCGGCGAGATAAAAAAAAGATGTAATGCTGGCGAAGCCAAAAGTTGCTACAATCTTTATCTCGTTAATCTTTCTAATGAAGATAAACTGGATTTTTTAAAATATGCAAAAAAAGCTTGCGATTCCGAGATTAATCCTGAAAATCTTGAAAGTGCCATAGAAGCATGCGGAGCAGTTGCAACAGTATATTTGTTAAAATATAGATCAGAAATTGTTATAGAGCTAAAAAACAAATATAAAGATACTACTATACAATACCTAGATAAGCTTTGTAAAATAACGAAAAAAGACTGTGACGAAATGAAAAAGAATCTTTTTTAGTGTGCTATTTTAGCACACTAAACTTTGTTTATTTAAATACTTCTATGCCAGCAACTGCACCTTCTATTCTTTGTGCGTATTGATTTTTAATGGCAAAATAGCATCCTATAAATCCTTTTTTAGCCCCCTGTAGTTCTCCTTCAAATTCAGCTACTGCTTCTAAAACATCATGAGCGTCTAACAAGAGACTAGTGCTTGCGAATAATACGGGAAGTATGCTTACTAAATATTCAAAAGATTTACTTGTTATTTCTGAACATCTTGAGACTTTATCAATAAAGCCATGAAGTTCTATTTCAACTTTCTCGTTTATTTTTTCAGAAGGTATGCTAATTCCCAATAAGTCTCTTATCATGGTTGAATATAGTTCTTGTTTATCATTATCCATTTTTTATCCTTTTTATTTTTTATTATTTGTTTGATTTATGGTGCTAGTATTTCCGTGTCCAACACTAAATAAAGCACTGCAGCCTGTTAAGATCACTGCTAGTGCAACTAAAAATGCTATAATTGTTTTGTTCATTTAACAACTCCTTTTGTTTAGTGTAATTCGGACAAAGGGGGTTCTTAATACTTCAATTATTTGTAATTCGAAAATTAAAGACTGCACGCCTTAACCTAAAACCAAATTTTAGACATAATTATCCCTTTATATGAGATAGATTTATATCTAAAAATACCTGTAAAGATATTACGATTTTGATAAAATTTGCTCTAGCCCCATAAAATAGGACTTAGAATATATTGAATGTGTTAAGTAGCCGTTAAATCCGAATTACAGGGGAATTATAACAACTTTTCACTTAAAATTTAATATGAATTAGCTTACATGAATTTGAATTTTAAATATTACTAATTTTATATTTTTGTTTGTCTTGTCTTATAAGTTTTACTGAATATTGAAAAATAGTAGATTTTAAAATAATCCGCTCACATCTCTATCTTTTTTCTTATATTTTTCAGGGTTTGATTTCATCTCCGCTTTAAGCTCTTTGGCTTCTCTTATGGCTCTATCTAAATGCTCTAAGCTGTCAAAATCTGCTCTTGCTTTTTGATCATCTCTAGGGTCAATAAATATAGCTTCTATTCGGTTCTTTTCTTCGTTGATTTGTAGGTATTCGATTTTAAACAACGCTCCGAAGTATGAGAATTCTTTGCCTTTATATTTGTTTAGCTCTTTAGCTTCTATAGCTTGAGCCGTTTGAGCTACTAGGCGTTCCTTAAAATCAAACCTTAGAGTGATTTCTATTGCTTTTTTTCGTATCTTTTTTGTTACTTCATAATCTACTTGAATGTCGCTTTTTTTATTAATTTCTTCTATGCTAGGCTCAATAACATATTGACGGAATTTGGCAAAGTTCCTCAAGGTTTTTGGCAATTGTAGTAATTCATAAAGCTCTTCTAATACAAATACTCGTTTTTTATCTCTTTGATGTTGAGCTTGTATCATAAACTGATAAAATCTTGTAGTATATTTACCGCTAAATTTTATTGCCTGTTCTATGTTGTAGGTTGTAAATTCTTTTTTTAATTGTAACAAATATGGTGTAAGAGTAGGGCTAATTTCGAATTCAAACCTTCCTTGATCTATATGATAAATAAAAGCTGAAAACCAATTGCAGCCTATCCATTTGTTTTGTTCTTTAATCTCTAGAGGCTTTTTTAATATGTCTTTCGCTAGATCCTTTAATCTTGTTTCGTTAAGTTTAACTCCTAGTTTTTGCTCGAGCTCTGAAACAGTACAAGAATAGCGAAAGAATTTCTCATCAGCTGTTTTAATTTGCGCTATGGCTAAAAGAATTAGTTTCTGTTGAGTTTCCGTAAGCTCGTATTTGCTGTTTATCATTGAATTTGATTGAACCACAACTGATCTATTTGATAGATTTTTTGTTATTTCTTTAGTCATATTTTCTCACTTACAAAAACTTCTTTTTCAAAAGTATACCATAAAAAGAAGTTTTATTATTACAACTTCTTTTTCACTTACAAAAACTTCTTTTTTGGTCTATTTTCACTTACAAAAACTTCTTTTTCACTTACAAAAACTTCTTTTTTGGTCTCTAAAACTCCCTATTTTGGGGCTTTAAAACCTCTTAAAAATTTAAGAAAAATTTCTTTATAGAAAACCTTTTAACAAGCAAAAAATTTCCGTTATTTGCTCAATTTCTATATATTAGGAACCGGGGCGTTTGTACGGCTTTGTGCTTACGCACTGCAGCCCGCCCCCTTACCCCCTATTTACGCCTTGTATTGTCGCTACGCTCCGCAAGGCTATCATCTTTTAGTGAGGATGTGT
>NZ_CP053846.1 GCF_013201975.1 Campylobacter sp. CCUG 57310 | reverse complement strand
CCGCCGTGCTTGCTCTGAAACGCTGAAAAGCTGGCAGTGCTGGCGTGTCCTATGCACCCAGCGTTTCGCTAGTCTAAACTTAAACAATTCTAAAGCGTGAGCTAGTCTAAATGGAGCTTATAGAAGTCTTAAAGTTAAGGTTAGTTTTATATTGCTTAGATAATTCTTAACTTAATATTCATATAAGATAACTATAATAATAATGTAGTTATAGTATAGTAATAATTTAGTAATCATATATTTAATATTTAATAATTATATATTGAAAACTTAGTAAATATACAATATAGATTTAGTTATCTTATAGTAATCTTATAAATGTATTTACTGATTTTACCTCTTAAATTTAGCTAGCCGATCTAAAATTTGGCAAGCTAAATCAAAATTTAGCAAGAAGTTACTAATTATATATTTAAGAAATACTAAGAAATAAATAAAATTATACTGTAAATATATTTAAAAGATGATTATAAATAAAACTATAAATATAAGATTAGTATAAATATAGTAATAATTTAGTATAAATATAGTAATGATTATATCATAGTATAAATAAAGTTATCTTTTAGGATAAATATAAATATATTGTGATTTGTTAAATTTGATTACTTTTAGTAAAAAGTTATTTATTAATTAGTATAAATGTATTTATCTTAAAAGATAAGTTATAGTTTAAGATAAATATAAGTTAATGTATAGTATAATAATCATAGTTGGATTATGTAGTAAGGATTTAATATGACTAATCATTTTTTTGGAATAATTATTAGTCTAATAATAGGAGCTTTTGTTTTTGTGCTTATGTATTCTAAAGCTTCATTTCACAAGGACGAAGATTTGTTTGATGTTAGCTTTTTAAAAAAATTACCAGCTATAATAATATCTATAATAACAGCTTTATTGTATGGAAGTATTGTTTATTTTTATATAAATTTTTATTAATATATAGGCTGTATTTGTCAAGCTATCAAATTTGCAATACAGCCTAATCTCAATAAAAAAGAATTCATATTGTATCAAAATTTTAATCTTTTTGAAAAAATTTAACTGTCGGATCAAATTTTTTCAAGTTTTTTAGAACAAATTTAACTGCATTAATATAATATAGAAAAAGTAAATAAAAAAAGAATTTTAAACCCTTTAAAACCTCGTTGCTGTCGGACTTAAATAGCCTACTTAATAGAAATTGTAACTTAATATATATTAAGCATAATGGAATATATATTAAGCATAATGGAATATATATTAAGCATAATGGAATATATATTAAGTTATTTTCTTCGATTTTAGCGTAATTACTTAACATTTTCATTAATTTAATAAAATCATTATGTAATCAATAATTTATATGATATAATTACTTAACATTTTCATTAAATTAACATTATGGTTATACTTAAAGGATAAGTTATGAATAATACTAAGACTATTATAACTCAAGCTACAAACACAAAAATAGATAATGTAACTGGAGAAGTTTTATCAACCGAAGAAATTTCGACTACTAAAATACCTCAAACTCCCGATTTTTTTATGACTTTTACTCAAGATATAGGCTTTATTGCTAATGTTAGTGGTGGTGCTAGTAAATTATTATTTGGCATTTTATCTGAAATTTCACGATCAAACACAATTGTTTTAGTGAAAGAAATTAAAGATAAAATAGCTGCAAAAGTTGGGCTTAATCCTAGTTCTATCAATCCTTTAATCACAAATTTAGTGAAAAATAATGTTTTGCTAAGAGAAAAAAATAATAAAAGAAGTTCTGTTTATATGATTAATCCATATTATTTTGGCAAAGGTAAGTGGGTAAATATCAATAAATTACGTATGCTTGTCGAGTATGATTTTGTTAATGGTAAAAAAACTTTTGGCGTAGAAACTGAATATATAGACGATAAGGACGATTATATCGGACAGCTTATCGAGCATAAAGATATGATTTTAGAAGAAGTTGAGAAAATTAGAAAATCAAATCCCGAAATTATAGAAGCTAAACCTATTGAAGAAGATATAAAAGAAATACCACAAAACAAAACAATACCAAAAAACGAAACAATCACAGATACTGCGGACGTTTCGGAAATTAAAATTTTAAAGCTAAAAATGCAAGCAGAGTTAGCAGAGAAAGAAAAAATAGAGGCTGAAAATGAGAGGCTAAGACTTAAGATAGAGCTTGCAAAAATTAGCAAAACAAAGGCAGAGCCGAGCTTATTTGATATACCCTCAAGCGATGACAAGGATTTTTAAAAAGTTATGTAACAATACATAACTTTTTAGCTATAATTATAAAAATCTCAAAGTAAATGTAAAGAAAATGGAAGAATATATAGATAGACAGCAACTAAAAAGCGAGATAATACAAACCCTTTTAATCGGTAAAAGCGTAGCCATATACGCACCTCAATTTTTTGGAAAATCCGTTTTTTTAGAGCAAATAAGAGATGATTTAAGTAGTAGTAAAATAGTGATTTTCTTGAAATTTGAGTTTATTTTTAGCCTTGATGATTTTTTTTTAAAGCTTAAAAACGAAATGAGAACAGTTTTAAACGTAGATTTTGAGAGCAAACGAGCCGATAGCCTGGAGAGGCTAGAGGGAATTTTTAAAGCTTTGCTATACGAAGCAAAAAGCAGAAATAAGCAAATTTTCGTATTGATTGATGATTTTGACGAGATAGAGAAAATCCAAAGCACAAACAAACAAGAGCTTAATAGCGTTTTAAACAGCGTTTTTGGAAATCAAAGGAGTGTAATTTTTTGCCTAAATGTAAATAGCCCTTTTTGGGTTGATATGTTTGAGAATAAAAAAAGCATATTGTTTGATTTTGCAAATGTCTTTACCTTGCCACGCTTGCAAGATCAAGAGATTGCAAAATTTATTAAAGATGAATTTAAAGAGAGCGATTTAGAAATTAGCGAAGCTAGTATTAAATTAATTATCGAAAATACTAATAATATGCCTTATTATGTCGGCAGTGTTTGCAGAGAAATAATACTAAATAAGCACGAGAAGATAGACGATAAAGCAATAATGAGCGCAGTAGATGAAGTATATCATCAAAACAAATATATCTTTATGTTACAAATGCGAGCGATTAAAGGGCGCAAGTATATATCACAAATTTTACTAAAAATAGCAAAAGGCGAAAACCCTTACACACTGATTTATACGGAGGAAAATTTAGTTAAGTCAAATTTATTTTTCTTGCTATCCAGTCTTGAAAAAGAAAATATGATTTTAAAAATTAAAAAGGCGAAAGAAAAGCCTATTTTTCTAATATATGATCCTTTTTTCAAAAGGTATATATTAGAAAATTTATAACTCAAAAGGAGCGATAAAATGGACGTTATGGAAGAAGTTGTAAATAGCCTTGCGGAACTTGGCAAGACTGTTAAAAGCACGAGAATTGACCTAAATACTATGACTAAGCACTTTAAAAACGAAAATTCAAGAGTAACTAAGGTGCTTGAAAGTTTAATCAATGAGATTAACGGACTGGACGAACGATTTACGGAGCTTGAAGAGAAATTTAGCAAGATAGAAGAGCAAAACAAAGCCTTAAAAAGTTTTGGTAACTCAAACGCTGGAGCTAGTATAAGTGATACCGAAAGAAAAGCTATATTTGATGATTTACAAGAAAGAGAGAAAAGGCTAGTCGAGCAAGTGCAAAAGCAATTAGACGACTTTTATAAGAGAAATCGCAGGAAGAAATTTTTAGGTATTTTTTAATCCAAAGGAGATTTAAGATGAACTACCAAAACAACTTAGAAGAGCGAAAAAGAAGTAGAAGTAATTTACTAAGAGATTTAAAGGCTGATAGTAACGATATGCTATCGACTAAGGCAATTATAGGCGTTTTAAACTTCATTATGCAAGATATGATAAACAAAGAAGAGATTAAAAAGCAGATTTTCGGAGAAGAAGAAAACAAGGTAAATAATCCTGAATTAGAGCAAGCGATAGATAAAATTTTAGAAGAGATAGAAAAGCATAGGGAAGTAGGCAAAGAGCTTGACAATAAAATTTTAGAAACTAAGAGTTTTCAGGAGCAAATAAAGCAGATCAGCCCTGAAAACTTTGAAGAGAATATGAAAGATATTAAAAATGCAATTAACAATCAGGGTAAAGAGCTAAACGCAAACTTTTTAATGAATAAGACCGAAGCTAAAGCTAAAGAAACAAGCACACAGCATAACACAAATTTGAATATAAAAAGACGTTAAAAATGGTGCAATCAGCAAGAGGGGTTAATAGCAGAAGTCTTTTAAGAGAGGCGGAAACAGCCTTGCTTTTAATCGAAGACGACAAAAGCCGAAAATGGTTTGAAGAAGCTATAAAAAAATTAGTTGATAATCGTAGAAACCCTGAAAAAACTATGACTGGAGCTAAAGAGCTACGCACAAATTTATTAGCCTATTTAGAGCAATTCGGAGAGGTTAAAACGGCGAATATATGGTGCAGAAATATTGTTTATAGCGAAATTAAAGACTTTTTAAAGGCACTACAAGAGGAACTAGCAAGACACGATTTAAAGGGAATTGTAGAGCTACATTTACAAGACCGAGAAATCAATAGCCCGCATATTCAATACGTAGGAACTAATGCAGAAGAAGCACAGATAATAATAGCCGATTTTTTAATACAAAGAGGTTATGAAGATAGCTTAGGCAGTGCTTTGATGAATAATCATATACCGGCTTATAGAACGGAAGAAGCACAGAATTTAAGAGTTAAAAAAACAGATGATGAAGTTAAAGAGCAAGAGCGCATAGAACAGATAACAGAGCATAAGAGAGCGGTTTTAGACACCGTAAAAGACTTAATCGCAGATATAAGAAGCTTAAAAGATAGCTTTGTAGATATTATGAAAAAAGAGCTAAGAGATTTAAATATCATAGATTTTGGTTACAAAAACGAGATAAAAAAATCGACTAGCAAAAGGACAATGGCGTTAGAAAATAGGCATAAAACAACAGAAGAGCTTTTAAGCGACTGGAGCGAGAGAGCTACGCAAAGAAGAAGAGCAAGAAGACAATAAAAGGAGTATGAAAATGATAACTGTAAGTATAGAAAATGCGACTTTGCAAGATTTAAACATCTTGAATTTGACACAAAAGCCTTATAGAGCTTTTTTGCAATACTGGAGCGGAACAGAGCAAGATTTTAACGACTATATGAGAAAACATAACCTAGATTATGACTTTAAAGCCTCTAATATAAAAGAGCTATCGGAAAAGTCGGATCAGTTTTTACTGGACTTTGCCGAAGCCGTGAGGAAAGATATAGGAAATTTCGATTTTAGGCTAAGAGCCTCTTTAGGCAATAGAAATTTAAAGCCTCTTGAACTTGAAGATTATTCAAAGATAACCCTAAAGAACGATACCGATAATACACAAGAGCTAATTAATACGTTTTTACAATTTAATAGCCGAAGCTTTATTGATTTTAGGGATTTTGACAATGAAAACAACGAATTAACCTTTATCTATAACCGCAGGGGAATTTTTGACGAGAACGAGAGAATAGCGATATTAAAAGCCCGAAATAGTATAACAATGAGCGATAATTTTCAACAAGCTAAGGATAACAATTTTATTCTTAGTGGGCTTTGCTATGAACTGGCTAAAGCGCACAATATAGACTTTAAGAACGAGGCTATATTTGGAGATACAAAGAAAGAATTTATCACAACAGCAAGTAAAATTTTAGGCGTAGCAGAGAAGATAGAAGCCGAAAAAGAGGGCGTAATAACTCAAAGCATAGCCAAAGAGCAGGCTAAACAAGAGATTAAGCAGGAAAATTCAGCCACTAGACAAAGCTTAAATGCAGATAGCACAGAAGCCGAAGTATTAAAAGAGGGCAACACAGAGATTAGAATTCAGCCTATTAATCAGGGGTTAAGATCGGCTGGAGTAGATGAATTTGTAAATAAGAGTATCGAAATTTACGAGCAAAAAGAGCTTGAAAAGCTAAAAATGCGCCTTGAAAAATCAAGGAAAGAAGCCGAAAGTGCATATATAGAAATGCAAAACAAGATTAACGAGGGTATGACTATATATGAGAGTATTAACTACATTAAGCAAAAATATAGGAACGAAGAACACACCGTAAATATAGCAAGCGCACTTTTGACTAAAGATATACTGAACGTAAATTTATTAAAAAATGAGCTTGTAGAAGAAAAGGCTAAAAGCACTGAATTAAGTAATCAAGTTGAAGACAAAAACAACGAAATCACAAAGCGAGAAGAAACTATCACTAGCCTAAAAAGCACTATGCAAACTAAGGTCAATGAATTTAACCTAGAAAGAGAGAAACACACCGAACAGCTAGAGGCAGTTAAGAACGAAGCGAAAAGTAGTTTATCAAAAATGCAGGCGGAATTTAACGATAGCTTTAAGCGTGTTAATGAAGCTCACAAGAGGGATAGCGAGAAGTATTTAGAAATCATAGCTCAAAAAGACGAAGAGTTATCATCACAAGACGAGATTATTTTAAGACTTCAAGCCAAAAATGAAGAGCTGGAGAAGAAGAATAAAGAATTTTTAGAACTTTTAAAGACACAAAATCAAAATTTAGAGAAGAAAAATGATGAAATAGTCGAGCTTTTAAAGGGTTTTAACACTAAAAATAATTTAAATGAAGCTAAAGAAAATAACTATTTAATTCAAGAAAAAAGCACTTTAATTAAAGAAAATGACACTTTATCTAAAAAAAATGGTATAATGCTGGAAGAAAGAGATATAAAAAATAAGAGTATTGAAGAGCTAAATAAGATACTAGATGACGCAAAAGTCGGCAACGATGTTAAAAGAGAGATACTAGCTAATTTAAGCGTAGATGATATTTTAAATTCAAACGAAGAGGGCAAAAACGATGCTAAGAACACAAGAAGACAATAAAATCGCAACGGATTTTATTAAGAAATTTTGCGATGATAAATTAAGCTTTAATGATGATTTTTTGGGTTATGTTTGGATAGTTGCTAAAGATATTATTTTTTATAATTACAGCGATTTAATAAGTGAATATCTAAAGTTAGATTGCAGTTTATATCCGACCGAAGAAGATATACAAACAGTTTTAAAAACTAAGCGTGGTATTGTTTTTATTGCGCCTTACAGATTGCCTGAAAAATATAAAGAATTCTTTATAGAAATTAGGGCAAATAACCTTTATAACGTTTTAACTACGCAAGATTATTTAGCAAATTTAAATAAGGCTAAAGTATTGCAAGATAGGCTAGGCATTAGCGTTATTGATAGCCCTTATAAGTTGTCGGACGTTGGCGGAGCGGAGAGGCTAAAAAGCTATGTAGAGCAGTTAAAAGTAGCCGAAGAAAACGGATTTAAGCCAAAAGGTATATTTTTAGTTGGAATTCCTGGAACTGGTAAGACGTTTTTTCCGACTTGCCTTGCTGGAGAGCTTAAAAGACCGCTAATAATGCTGAACCTTGAAGCACTTAAAGAGAGCGGAGAGCCTATAAATAGGCTAAATGAAGTTTTTGAGTATCTTAACTCACAAAACGAAAAATTTATACTTCTTATCGATGAAATCGAGAAAATGATAGGCAAAGCCGATGATCCGCTAACTGGTAGGTTAATGACGATTTTATCGGCTTTAGGCGACAGAGGAAGCGAATACAAGGACTTACAGATTATGATTTTTGCAACAGCAAACGACCTAAATACCATAATCGATAATCAGCCAGCTTTGCTAAGGCGTGGGCGTTTTGACGAGCTATTTTTTGTAAATTTGCCTACGGCAGAGAGTGCAAAAGATATTCTTAGAATTTATGTGAAAAAATTTGGGCTTGAAATTTTGTTTGATATTTTCAATATAGAGGATTTAATTGCGGAGATGGAGAGCAAATATAGGTCTTTTGTAAATCAATCAAACAGATTTCCATATACGCCAGCAGAGATAGAGAGTTTTTTAAAAAGGCTCGCATTTATAAGGCTTACCAAAGAAGAGCTTACAAGGCAAGACGTATTCGAGGCGATAGATTTAATCATACCTATTGTTAAAAGTGCGGAGAAGTCCATAAATAGAATTACGGCTCAAAAAGAGCTATTTATCGAAATTTAAGGAGATAAAGAGTGAATAGCGTATTATTTTCTAGTTTTCCTTATCTCTTTTGGTTTATGCGCCAAAATAAGCAAGATGTAACTATTGATTTATCAAATATGGAGCTTAAAAACGCAGAGGGCAAAATTTACCAGCTAAAGAAATTTAACAAAGCTTATTTTTTGGCAATTAAATTTTTACCGGTTATTTTATTGTTTGGACTTGTCTTTAATAAATATGATTTTGTATTTACGCAGGCTAAATTTTTTCAATATACCGCAGGGCTAATCCTTGCTACTTTAGTTTTTTACGGCAAAAAAACGTTATCTTATATCGCATTTTTTCTATTTTTAGTAAGCGGTTTTTTCTTTTTAGATAACGTGGTTTTTGCTATGGATTATTTTTTCTTGAGTGTGCCTTTTGCTATGAAGTATTTTTTCTTGTTTGTAATTTTTTACAGTTTTGTTTTTGATCTGAATAAAACTGTTTATTCAGTTAAAAACAACAATATCACAGTATCACATATAATTTTGGAGAGAGTAAATGAATAAGGTAATCTTGTCGAGTTTGGTTTTAGCAAGTTTGGTTTTTGGAGCGGATAACTCAAAAAACCCTTTAAGCCCACAGAATTTCAAGTCGCAAAACGATCAAGAATTTTATCAGGACGGCGGAGCTAATACAGATTTAAAAATCAATCAGTTTTACTTAGGTATAGAAAAAGACGAAATCAAGCAACTTCAAAAGAAAGATGACGAGCTAAGAGAAGTCTTTGATGAATTTGACGAAAGCATAGTAAATTATAAACCAGTAAGTAAGCCAGTAAGCACGGTTGATAAACTTACAACACACCCTTACTTTACTACTACGATTTTATTGCCAGCTGGAAGCGTGATAAGCAGTGTAGATATATCGCAAGAGCCTATCACTTTAAAATACGAGCAAAACACAATTTTACTTAGAGTTAAGAAAGACTTTAAAATAGCGAATTTAACCGTTATTTATAGCCTTGACGAGCGTAATTTTGTAGCAAATTTCTTAATTGAGAGATACAACAGAGCCACAACGGACGAGAAGTTAAATTTAGTAATCGATTACAAAAATGTAGCTAGACTTGACGATCTACAAGTAATCGATTACTACGTTTTAATTTATGGCAAATATCCCGATAAAAAATATAACTACATAGATATTGACGGCATAACTTATCGCATAATCAAAGACCCTAAATTTGGCGGAAACTTTATAAATGGAAGTATTTATAGGGTTGATGTAGGAAACGTATTATAAGGGCTTAGGTAATGGAAGATAAGGTTTTGGAAGAAAAACTGAATTGCTTGGCACAGAGCATAGCAGACTTAAAAAAGGATTTAAATACGGTTGCTAAATACCTTGCGGAAGCAATGAGCGATATACACAAAAAAGAAAACACTATGCAAGAGGATATAGAAAATTTAAAAGGCGGTTTTGAAGCAAACGCTAATTTATTATCAAATCACACAGATTTTTTAAATATTTTGGCAGATAAAGCAGGAATGAATAGAGTAATTTTTAATCAGGACGAGGATTTTTAAAATGGCACAAATACAGATGAAATCGGACAATAAAGAAAAAGTAGAGGTAAAGGCTAATCTTACTAAGAAAAAGAGCGGTAGCAATAAGCAGTTACTAATACTTTTGGCACTACTTATTTTTAGCTTTTTAGGGCTTTTCTTTTTGTTTTCAAATATAGGAGATGAAGAGCAAGCACAAGCTACTATAAACACAGAGCAAGCGCAGAGTAAGCAGGCGCAAGCAGGCGATATAAATTTAGCACCGCCCACTTTGATAAACAAAGAGGCGATCGGCAAGAATAACGAGCCAAAAAATCTATTAGATGAAGAAGCGGTTAAAGAATATATCAAAAAAGCTGAAGAATATAAGGAAAAATCACAAATTCAAGAAGAGATAGAAAAGCAACAAACAACCGAAGAGCAAGAGAGGCTAAAAAAAGAGCAGGAATTAGCAGAGCTTGAAGCTAAAAAGCAGGAGCAAAAAGAAAAAAATAGCCTTGATACCTTGAAAGAAAATATCAAAATGAAAAATAACTACTTTGTTTTTCAGGGTAGAAATTTTTACGAGGGCGATAAAATTTTAGGCTTTAAGATAGGCGATGTTACAAATAGTAGCGTTACCTTAAAAGACAAAAACAACGAAAAAATAATATTAAATTTCATAGGAGATAAAACAAAATGAAAAAGGTAGGTTTAATTAGTGTAGCTTTAGCAAGTCTTTTATTTGCTGGAGAAATGGACTTTAAAAAGGGTTTTGAAACGGCAGTTGAGGCGGTTAGATTAGAGCTGATTAACGGCTCAAATTTTAACCGTGATTTAAACTATAAATCAAAGTATTTGCTATACACAAACACTGAAAAATTAAGCACAAACGAGATACTTTTAGCGCAATTCATAGCGTTTGCAAACGGTTTTACGGACTTAGGCTATTCAGATGAAAAGCTATATTTTGGCAGTTATAACAGACAAGCCGACCAAGAGCAGGCTAAAGATAAGCTGGAGAGAATTTTAGGGTTAAAGATACAAAAAGAGAAAAACAACGACAAGGTAAAAACGGTAACACCTATACTTGACAGAAGTTTTTATATCCAAAAACGCAATATAGTTGAGGGGGCTATAAAAAGGAGCGAGTATTTAACCGAGCAAAACGAAGCAATAGTAACTATCGGAACGCCGATCATAACCGAAAAGAAAAATCCAGTAATTACCGAGAAAGAGCCGTTTAAAAATATATATTTCTTGCCTACAAAGAATAAGACGGACGTTTTCGTTATAGACGGCGAGAAGATGAAGAAAGTAGGCATAACCGATATGTCAAGGATTAAATACAGCACTACGATAACTGTAAATAAAGAAGAATTTGTAAAAGCGTATAACTACGATTACTATTTGAAAAAAAGCGAAGTAAAGTTTATAAAATAAAGGGCTAAAGATGAAGAATTTAATTTTTATAACTCTTTTTGCTTTTGTTTTGGTAGGTTGTAGCGGAAAAGTGCAAACTAACCCTTTACCAAGTCAAACAGAAACAAAAATACCTAGAAACTATCAATTTAAGCAAAGCGGAGAGATTGATAAAGAGCTTTTGGAAGATTTTAACGACTATGCAAAGATGATTTTTAGCGATAAGAATTCAAACGATGAAAGTATAAGCGTATTCAAAGAGCAACAAAAAACAGAGGAAAATTATCAAGAAATCATTAACCCTAGCCCGACACCAGTTAATTTATGGCAAAGCGGTTTAGATGTAGCAAACAAGGCTAAAAAATGAAAAAGATAGCTTTAATTTTTATGGTTTTACTTACTGGAGCTTTTGCTAATACGGAGAGTAGCAATATAGTTGAGAGTAGCGCATACGGTAAAAAAGTAGTTAAAGAAAACACTAGCGCAAATTATGCGGAAAATAGGCAAGGCGAGCATTACAGACAAGAAGCGATTTACAACTATATACTTTTTAACAGAACTCAAAACAACAAGGAAGTTGCGTTTAAAAAGGCAAATTTAATAAATATAGTTGATGAAAATTTAACTAAGGATATAAGCCAAGCGATAGCTAAGGCAGATAGTAATATGACCGTTAGCGGTTATTGCCTAGTAAGAGATAATATTATGATCGGCAAGCAACCGAGCGCAGGGCGTTTTATTTGCAATACAAATATCGGACATATTGAAATCTTTGGAAATTTAACACCTATTAACGAGGCTTTAACTTTGATATATGACCCAGCCTATATAGAGTTTAAGAACTGGAGATATAGAGTTATTACAAGTAGGGTATTAAATGAGGCAAGAACGAGCTACAACGTAGCAACTTATGCAAACGATAGGAAACTATCGGAAATAGCTTTAACTTCAACTAGCGAAACGGCAGAGGTATTTAAAACGCAGTCAAGCGACTATTTAAAACAGCTAGAGGCAAGCAGGAAGCAAAGAAAAGTAGAATACGTTAATGTAGGCAATTCATCAGGAGATAGCTATGTAGCACCGATACAAGTTGAAAATACAGAGAAGCCAAATGCAGTAGATTATATTACAAAAGCTGGTATTGATATTGTTTCGGGGATAGTAAAAACAACGGCGGACGTGTTTAAAAAAGACCTGCCATATCTTTACGAGATAGTAGGCGGAAGTAAAATTTATATCGATTTAGTAATAGACAGAAACGGAGAAAAAATACAATGAAAAAATCACTAATTTTAGCACCGCTTGCAATGGCTACGCTTTGTTTTGCAAGCAATGAGGCAGAAGAGTTTTTTTATCAAAGAGGTTTAGACGCTGGTTATCAGCAAGGCTACGAAAAGGGCGTAGAAGACGCATTGGAAGAGGCTAAGAAAATTCTTGCAAGATACAAAGACGAGATCAAAGCCTATGAAATCGGCAAGTATCTTGTAGAAAAGAGCTATATTACTTATCCGAAAGTGTGGCAAAGACTAGATGAATTCGGAAATTTAAAGATTGAAATTCAGCCTAGTAAAATTGAAAAGCCTTTAAATTTATCTGAAATCTTTGGCAAATTTGGTGTTTTGCCTACAAATCCAAACCCTGAAAAGAGAGCTAAAGACCCTTTAAATTCAAAAAATAGCGTTTATAGTGCGGTAAGAGATACAACAACTTCTTTACCGTCAAAGGTAGATAGCAATAGGCAAATTCTTACTATAAGCCTTGAAAAGAATAGCAAGAACGAAGAAATTTTGAAGAAAGCTAACTTAGTGTATAGCGTGGATAAAGACAAATTAAAAGTGCTATTTTTTAACAGAACGGAAAAAGATAACTTTTGTAACCAGTTTAAAATTTGCGAGTGAGGTATAAAATGAGCCAAATACAAGATTATATAGACGCTTTAACAGAGGATTTTTATTGTAAATTCGGATATGGCGCAGAATATAACGATTTTGTGGCAAGTCTTGAAAATCTATCAGATGAAGAGATTAAAGAGCTATGCAGAAAGAAAAATTTAATAGTTGGCTTAGAAAAGAAAAAAGTTATAAAACAAGTAAAAAAATAACAGAAAGTAAGAGGTTTTAGGTATGAGAGAAGAAAGCTTATCGTTTAAATGCGAGATGTTTTTCGGTAAAAACTGGAAATATATCTTTTGGGGTATGATTATAGCTTTGCTGGTATTTGCTTACCAGTTAAGCAGTATAAACGGACAAATGAAGAAGTTGGAGCAAACTATTTATGAAAACAATAGTAAAGTAGTCTTAACAACAACAGACGGAAGAGCGATCAAGGTTGTTAAGACACCGTTAAAGGCAGAGTATTTAAAGCAATTTGCGGTTAGTATTTTTGTGAATAATTTTATAGCCAGTAGATTTATGCTTACGGACGGCTTTAACAAAACAAATATACAAAACTATAAAAACATTTTGGAAAACTCAAAAAATTTAGGCGATATTTATTTGCACTTTTTAAACAAAGAAAATAAAGACGCAGTAGGACAATTTGTTAGCTATTTGCAGTGGCTTATAAACGCAATAGCGACCGACAAGCTACCTGAATATATCAATATAGTTAATTATCAAATCAACTCTTTTGAGTATAACGAAAACACCTATAAAATCGATATAAGTATAAAAGTAGCTACAAATTCTTATATCCTAGCTTTGGGAAAATATAGAAGCGAGAGCGGAATAGTAAGGATAAAAGCAAACGGAGATTTTAGCCTGGAGCGAAGCACTGATAGCAACCCTTACGGTATGTATATAAATAGCTTTGAAATAGAAATGGTAACAAAAGGCAATAATTAAGGTTTTTGCAGATGAAGAGAGGTTTTTTACTACTACTGGCTTTAATAAATTTCTTGCAGGCGGACATAAGGCAAGAGATAGCAGATAGCTTAAAAAAGATTGCTTATGATAACAATATCGATGTAAGAGTGCTTTATACAATAGCTAAGACGGAGAGTGATTTTAAGCCTTTTATTATCTCTTTTTTGACCGACAATAAAGAGATGATCGATTACTTAAAAAATGGCTTTAAAGATAGCGTTTATAGCTTTAGAGCCTCAAAGTATGATAGTAACAGATATGCAGTTAGCATATCAAGCGAAGATAAAGGCGCAATGCTTGAATTATCGAGCTTTTTTTGGGATTTTGACTTTAATATTGATTTTGGGCTTATGCAAATTTCAAAACAAAATTTAACCAAAGACGAGCTGGAGTATATATTCGAGCCTGAATACAATATCAATAAATCAAAAGACGTTTTATTGCTTTGCGGTAGTAAATACGAAACGGCAAAAGAGGCTATCGAGTGCTATAACAAGGGATTTGCTAAGAAGCAAAACTACAATTATTACGCAAAATTCATTAACCATTTTAATAATTTTTTCGGAGAGGAAGAGAATAGATGAACCCTATATTATTACTTGTTATCATAGCGATTTGTATAGTTATTTACTTTGTTTATAAATCAGAAAAAGCGCAGGGGACTATAAATCAAACTCTATTTAGTAGAATTTTAGCACCGATTAAAGAGTTTTTTAATGATTTTTATTCAAATAGAGGGCTAATTATTGACGATATAGCAGAGGATCATATAGTCGTCAATACTATGTATAAAAATTTATACGGTATCAAAATAGAGAGTAAAAGCAATATCCCAGTTTATTTGGACGATTTGGGAGTAGATGAAATTTACAGAACTTACAGCAACAGCAAAGACAGCTTTTTTTGGTATGTAGTTTTTAAAGATAAGTTTTACCATAAGCAGTATATCTTTTCTTATAACAAGAATATAGTTAAGAGCATAGCAGATAAATTTAAAGTCAGTTTGCTTACTGGAGAAGAATTAGCAAATTCTATCCTAGACCTTTTCTTACAAAATCACTACTATATACAAGACAAAGATATTCATAGGACTATATCACTAAATTTCAATTCAGCCTTAGAGAGTAATTATCAGATTTTTTCAAAGCTTGCAAGGGAAAACATATATCAAAACCTAAATCACACGGACTTATACCAGTCTTATAAGACGCTGGAGAACGTAGGCAAAACAAATATACAAAGCCTTTATAAAATGGATTTTGACGGCGCAGTATGGACTTATTTTGACATAGGCAGGCAGAGCATAGAAAATCATATCGCAAGGCTTATAAATACCGCTAAATGGACTGGTAAGAAATCGCACTTTTTGCAACTTAAAGAGGCTTACGATAACGGCGAACAGAAGCTAGTTATAGTAAATAGCACAGCGCACTTTAAACGCCTTGACGAGAGTATCTTAGGAAACTTCGGAACGGCTTTAAAGGTAAATTTTATCAAAAAGGATATTTTTAAAACTAAGAGCCTACAAAAAACGCCTTTAAAATTTAGGGATAGCGAATACGACTTTTTAGCACCGATTGACTTTTTGGCGAATTATGTAAGTTGCGTGCATAAAGAAAGAACTAAAAATGCGGATTTTTGGGGGTTTGATAAGAACGGAAGCTTTATAAATTATTCTTTTGCTGATGATAATTTTAACCCACACACATTTATAGTTGCTAACACTGGAGCTGGCAAAAGCTTTACAATGCAGAAGATTTTAACGACTATGCTAGACGTAGATTATAAGACCGCAAAGGCTAATAATCTTGATAAAGACAAGGTTATAGTAAGATACTATGATATAGGCTTTAGCAATAAAAAACTTATTGAATTTTTAAAGAGCAATAAAGATAACAGCATAGCGCACGTAGAGAGTGATTTAGCACATTTTAGTTATAACATAGTGAATTTAGACAATACAAATGAAGAAGTCTTTGAAGCCGATCTAATTTTTTCAGCGGACTTAATAAGTCTTATTCTAAGCTCACAACACGGAACAGATACATTAACTTCATCGGAAATAGCAAGATATAGCAGTATTTTAAGAAAAATTTATAACGGCGAGCAAGAATTCCAAAAATACAGAGTAAGGGATATAAGAAACAAAGAGCTAAGAAACAAAATTATCAATTTGGGCTTTAGCGAAAATGAGTATCTTAAAGAGTTGCCGTCAGAGTTTGAATTTTTAAAGAAACCGCTACTAGAAGACGTAATTAAAATGGCGAAAATAGAAGCGGAAAATCAACAAATTTCAGAGGATTTAAGGGCTGATTACGCAAGTTTGGCTAAGAAGCTAAAAGATGTCGATGATTTAGGGCTTTTTTCAAATTTTGATACAGAAGATACCGTAAATACTAATTTTTTAAGTATGGACTTGAATAACTTTAAAGAAAATAGCCTTTTCGTGCCGATTTTTGTAAGTATCTTCCAAAAAACTTACTTGAAAGACCGTGCTTATGCGCTAAAAAGGAAGTTTGAGAGCAAGTCAATATCTAAAAAAATCTACGTTATGGAAGAGAGCGCAAATTTCTTTAGAGTGCCTTATTTTTGCGTATTGCTTGAAAAGTTAGCACTAGAGGCTAGAAAATACGGCGTGCATTTAATACTTATAGCGCAACAACTATCGCAAATTCCGCAAAATATGGCGGAAATAGTCGATACAAGAATTTTAATGACTTCGCCTGATAAGAAGAGGGAGTTTATAGATAGTATTACAAGGGTTTTAAATCCCGAAGAAAGCGTAGTTAAAATGCTTGAAACGATAGAACGCTTTGAGCTTTGCGTATGGTATTCTAAGGGCGTGTTTAGTATGAAATTGCCTATTACTAGCTTTGAAGAGAGGCTATTTAATAGCGATCCAAATAAGATAGTGGCATAGGGTTTAAAATGGGAGATTTTACAACAAATTTTAACGCTGGAACTCACTTAATATCAACCGCTACCGTTTTTGGTGCTTGCGCTTTGGCTTTTGCTATGCTACCTTTTGGCGTAGTGATGATTAGGGGGCTTATGAAAGCAAAAGACAACACTACAAGCGGTTTTAGTATATTAAACGTTGTTTTACTTGCTTTTGTAGTGCATTTTGTGTTTTGTATGCTGTTTATAACGGTAATTAAGATACTTGATGTTACTAACCTGAACGAAGCAAATTTTTATTCGCAAAAAATCTTTAAAATCTTTTGGGCTAATAGCAGGGGTGCTGTTTTAGCTTTAGTAGGAGGAGGTGCAACAAATGACGCTTTAGGTGCGTATTCAACTTTGCTAATGGTGCAAACCGTAGGACGTATCGTGTTTTATAATATGCCGTTTTTAGTTTTGATCGTAGGCTTTGGCTACGGCACAATGCAGGCGGTAAAAGACAATTACAAGCAAGATTATCTAACTGTTTTATCCTTTAGCGTGATAAGTTTTATATGCGTGAGTATTATTTATATAGTGTGGGCTTATATAGCAAGTGAGGCTTTATTTATCCCTGATAATAAAAATTTATTTGATGTTATAAGTCAATACTGGCAAAAACAATTAACAAATTAAGGAGTAAAAAATGGCAACTGTATGTCCTTTGTGTCAAAAAGGCACTTTAAAAAAAGGCGAAAAAATGATTTATTGCACTGGCTATCAACCGCAAAAAGACGGTAAAGAGTGGTTTAATAGTGGAGAGTGCGATTTTCATATACCTTACAATCAAAAGGCGTTCGGAAGAGTTTTAAACAATAACGATATGAAAAAACTTATAGACGGCGAGAGCATAAGAAACGCTAAGGGCGATCTTTTAACTTTAGATTTATCCGTAAAAGGTTTTTATACAAAAATTGACTTTGCGGAAAGACCAGAAGACGAGGATTTTTAAGATGAAAAAAAGTAATTTAATTTTGTGTTTTATGTTATTGCTTTTAGGCACAAGCGTTGCGTTTGGAGCTGGAGAATTTGATAACGTAGATAAGGTTGTTAAAAACCTTGATACTTCGGTAACTACTACTTCGGGAACGTTTATGAAAAACGTTATCGGGTGGACGCCGGTTATAGCCTTTTTGGGCGGTATGTTTATGGGGTATAGACACGCTAAAAAAGAGGGCAATCAACACGAGGAAAGTAATAAAATAGGCTATACAATGGCTATCGCAGCCGTAGTCGGTGCGGTAGTAGGCGTATTGATAGACGCTTTAATCGGAACATTTTTATTACAAGATAGCCTTAAAGGCTTGCTTGTATTAAAAAATTACTGGACTTCGGCGTTAGGTTTATAATGAAAGTGCTACTTTGTAGCACTTTTTTTAATTAAGGGTTTTATATGAGAGTTTTATTATCTATCTTTGTGCTGGTATCTTTGCTAAATGCCAAGTGCTATAAAATTTCTTGCGTTGGCACTATAAATCAAACTAAACAGCAGGCAATAATGGAAGTTGAAGAGGCATATAAGCAAAATATGCAAGCGCAACAAGAGCTAGAGGAAAAATACAGAGAGTATAACGAAATTTTGAAAATACAAAATGACCTACTCTTAAAAATTCAAAAGGTAAAAGAGGATAGTTTATTGCAGGATAAGGCTATAAATTTCTTGATGACACAGCAAATAAAACTTAAAAGCAATGAAATAGACACGGAGAATACAAACGACTTTAAAGAGGGTGTAATAAAATGACAATAGCTATCACGCTAACAATTATATTCCTGGTTATTATGGTTTTTTTTATTGCAAGCTTGCCGTTTTCGGATAAGTCCGAAAGACAAGTAATAAAAAGTATGACATTAGGTGGTATCGGTGTAATATGGGGCGTTTATATGCTATTTATGACTGATAAAACCTATTCAAGCATTTATATATATCTAACCTTTTTAATCTGCTTAGTGGCAATGTTTATCTATCTAAAAAAGCAAATAGATATATCAGTATGCAATATAACTTATCAAGACACTTTTAAAGAGGGTTTTATTAAGGCAAAGAAACAGAGTTACTGGGATATACCTACCGAAAAGATAGTAAATTTTTTCAAGTATCGAACGGAGATAAAAAAAGATAGAGTAGAAACAAATATCAATAAGCTATCAAAAAATTTCTTTAGAGTTTATGGAAATAACGATATTTTCTTGACAGAGAATATTTTTCACGATATGAACGATTTGGAACTTACTAAGCTTGAAGAAGTGAAAGAGATACAAAACTACCCTTTGTATAGCAAAATTTTTGAGAAGATAAGAGATTATCACGTTTCGGCAGAAACTGAAATAAATTATAAAGAGATTTTGGAGCAAAACGGCAATATAGCCGAATATTTTTTAATGGAGCTTTGGAGTAATCATATTCAAGGCTTAAACATAGGAACGGCAAATTTGGTCGTTTTAGCAGAGAATTTTACACAATACGAACTTATAGGGGCTTTGGATAACGCCGATCTTAACAGCGTTAAAAGACACGGCGCAGGACTATTTTTTAAGTATGCACTATTTAAAAATTTAATTCCGCAAAATATCTTAGATGAAGAGAGATTAGCAAACGAAATTTTACAAGAGGAAAAAGAGAAAATAAACGATTTGGAAGAGTATCACGAAACGCCCGATACACAAGAAAAGATTATAGCCAGTATTAATTTTTATGAGAACGCACTAAGACAAGAGGGGCTTATAAAATGAATTTAGACTTTGGCAAAATGATAATTAATAAGCAGTTGAAATTCGCTACTACTTCAACGGCAAATTTTCAAAGCGATAGACACGCAATAAATTTCTTTGGCTACCTTTTTAACACAACTGAAAAGCATAGAAATTCAAGAAGCCAAATAAACGCTTACTATATACCAAACGAAGAAATCTTGCTAAGAGATGAATTTTTAAGCAGGGGCAAGGATAGAGATACTATACAAGAGGTTAGAAATATAGGGTATGAAAGAGTTGATAATTTGCTAGTTTATACCGATATTTTAAGCTACTGTATGCAAAACAATATAAGCAGTGCAAGCGAAATTTTATCAGTTTTAAAAGACTTTTCGGATTATGCAGTAAAAACCTTTTTAAGAGTAAATGCGATCATCTGCGCTTATCACTTTAACCAGGAAGAGCCACACTTGCATATAGTTTTTACAAGAGATAAGCACAGCGCAGATAAAGAAGAAGACGAGGATTTTTAAAATGGCAGAAGTTGAATTTGTAAAAGAGCGATTTTTTAAACCCGATAGAGCGAATTTTAAATCCTTGATTATTAAAGATGAAATGTTTAGGTATTTTATCTACTTGATTTTTTTTATAGCTTTTGTGGCCAACGCATTAATGCTACTGGACTACAAAAGCTATAACGTGCATTTTACGGCTCACACAACGTTTTGGGCGAGCCTTTTTATACTCTTTACTTTTTTGACTAGCAGGGATAAAAAAGATAACAGAACTAACGAAAATATAGAGAAAAATATACCAGCTAAAAAGTATCTTATAAATTTAGGGCTTGAAGTTAAGAAATTTCAAGGAAACGCCGTTAAATCGGTTAGAAAGCAGGGTAATATAGTAAGACCTTTATTGCTAAATGCAGAGCAGTTTAAAAGGCACTTAATAATCGTAGCGACTATCGGAGCTGGAAAATCCGTTTTAATGAAAGGTATGATAGAACAACAGCTAAAAAATGACGGTGGGGGGCTTTGCGTAGATGGTAAAGGCACGCTGGAGTTTGCTAAGGAAATTTACGGCTTATTTGTCGCTTTAGGCAGAGAAGACGACTTTATACATATTAACTTTTTAGATATGGATAACACGCACACAATTAATCCACTATTAAGCGGAAGTGCAGAGGCTTTATATGAAATTTTAACCGCTTTGCTAGAGGGAGAAGAGAACGAGTGGAAAGCTAAACAAAAAGAATTTATGAAAAATATCTTAAAGCTTTTAGTGTGGCAAAGGGATCACGAAAATTTAAAACTGGACTTTTCAATTTTAGCGGACTATTTGACACTTGACGCTTTGGTGGATAGCGCAATCAAATATAGAGAAAAAATTTATCTTAGCACCGCACTAGATGATTTTATAACCTATGTAAGCGTTACAATCTCAATGCAAAAGAGCAAATTTTTAACCGCCAGCGTAGAAGAGATTAAGAATAGACAAAAAGAGGCGCAAACAAATTCAGAACAGGGAGCTTATGATAGCACAATGTCGGCTTCGGCTTGGATAGGTGTTATTACTAGCTTAAAAAGCGATTACGGAAGAGTTTTTAACACTCAAACGCCTACTATATCACTGTTTGAAACTATACAAAGAAATAAATTTATTTTTGTTACCTTGCCTACAATGGCAAGCGATACCACGCCAAAACAGCTAGGAAAGCTTATTTTGGGCTTATTAAAAGGGGTTGCAGCCGAAAAGGCGCAAAAGGCGGTAGAGCCTGAAATTCCTTTTATTTGCTGGTTTGACGAAATAGGAAGTTATGTCATTGACGGCTTCGGTAGGCTTATGAGTAAATCACGTGCTTTAGGAATTTCAATAATCCCTATTTTTCAATCGACCTCACAGCTTGACGTGGTAGGAAAAATTATAAGCTCTGCAAGCTCTGAAAGAATAGAAATTTTTGACACTACGGGAACGCATATTTTAATGAAGAGCATTAACCCTGATGTTACTAAATATTACGCAGATACAGTCAAGGAGCAAAGATTTATCGATAAAGAATTTTCGGATCGCAAAGAGGGCGAAAAAGGAAAGCTAAGTAATGAAGATAGATACAGAATTGAGAAAGAGCCAGCAATAAGACACGATGAAGTCGTAAGTATGAATAACGGCGAAATGATAGTTTTTAATGACGGCAAAATGTATAGAGCAACGGCGACCACTGAAAGCGACCTTGCTAAATACGGTAAAAAGGTAAGTTTTGAGATTAAGAAAATGCAAACGCCGATACCTATAACGCAATATATATCCAAAAAAGAGTTTTTAGGCGAGGCTTACAAGCTTTACAAGAAATTATATGATGATAAAAATTTAGGAGTAGCACAATGAAAAAGGTAGGTTTAATCAGTATTTTAGTAGCGGTTTGTGTATTTGCTAATCCGCTTGATGAAATTGCAGGCAAAATCGGCAATACAAGTGAAGCAATTACGGACGGCATAAACAAAGGTAAAGACGTAATAGACGGAATAGTCGGCGGAGCTACCGATAAACTGGACGGCTTGTTAGGCGGAAAAATTAGAGGCATAAACGGCAATATCGATAAGCTTGATAAGATTGTCGATCAAGTGCAAAACAGCCCTTTTGGCAAATGCTACTTTATCCCAGAGCCAAATTTAGACTTTTGTAGCTTAATCCCTGATATGGAAGCCAGCTTTGACGTATGTAGCATATTGCCAAATTTGCCCGGTTTAAAAAAGAAGTCTTACGGCATTTCACAAGATGAAAGCCCTTTAAGGGAATTATGCAGGCAAAGAGAGAAAAACGGCGGTAAAGATAGCGGTTTTGGTGGTATAACACAGCACGATATAGGCATATACGGAAGCGGCGCAAGCAATAAAAAGACAAGTAAAAAACCCTCTTATGACGCACCAGGTGGAAAGGGCGGCTTTGAAAAAATGCTAGAAAAAGGCACTTTAGCAAATACGGCACTTTTACAATTCGACCAGGAGAAAATTAAGCTTATAAAAAATATTGGAGAGAACAAGAGTAAAGAGATAGAGGACGTAACTATCGAAGATATAGTTAGCACAATGGCAAAAGATATAGACGAATACAATCAAGAAAGAAACAATAGAGTAACTGAATTAACGGCTGTTAGTATCGATAATTCGCCTTATAGGTTTAATCAATCAATATCGGCTAAGTTAAGAAAATCGCCGTTATCTTCTTTTCAGAGCATAAGAGATAACGAAGTAAGAAATATACACAAGCTTTTAGACGCAGAGCAACAAAAAGTATTAAATTTTGAGCTATCAAGAGCCTTTAATAAGGACTTTATCGCAACGCCTACAAGAGAGTATATAGACATTTTAAGGCAGGATATAAAGGTAGATACCGTTAATAGGATAAATAAGCAGATAAGGGAAGAAGTAAAGATAATGAAAGATATAGGCTTAGAGTATGAGAAGAAAAAAGATATTATCTCACTAACGGCAGAAAAAGCAGTTATTATGAATATAAAATTTGATAGAAATTTGGCTAAAGCAGAAGTTGAAGCGTTAATTAGATAGGGCAAAAAATGAAGAAGATAGTTTTAGTTTTTAGTATATTCCTTACCGCACTTTTTGCAGATGATTTAAAGTCGGTTTTTAAGACAGATGACGAAGTAATAAATACTACTTGCGCGCCACAGTGTAGGCAAGTAACAGATGATTTTATAGCATTAGTAACCGCATTTGACCCACAAAACGGTATAACTTATTGTAGTATTTTTCCAAAGACTGATTTAACACAGAGCTTAGGACTTAACGCAAATACCAAAAATAAGCAGTGTATTAAAGAAACAAATCAGGTAGTGGATATAAAGAGCTTATCAAGCAGAAGCGCAAATTTTGACGGTATAGCGAAATTTACGCAAAGCACGCAGGAATTTACCTTATCGAGATTTTTATCAAGCCTGGTAACGCTTGATCCAGCCTTGATAGATTTTGATAAGACCGATAATAGCGGACTTTTAACCTTAAAAGATCCGACCGCAATTTACGGCACAAATACGACAGAAGCAAAAAATAACGAAGAGATATTAGCAACAGCAGACAGCTTTAATAAAGCTAACTTAGCCTTTTACGGCAAGCTTTACTATAATATAAGTTCGGTATATACCGCTTTGCAATATGGCTTATTAGTTCTTATAGGCGGTTATTTTTTCGGTGCTATGGCTGTGAGAAATCTTGTTAATCAGGTTGAAAAAAGGCAGAGCAAGGAGAATATTTTACAAATTTTATTAATTCCAGTAATAACTTTTGCTACGTTTTTTATGCCTATTCCTGAAAATGACAATATTAACGCAACGCCGATACAAAAGATTATGAGGGCTGGAGCTTATTTAAGTAATAAGGTAGCGGACAAAGTAGGAAGTAAGGGCGCAGAAATTTATATGCAAAAGCTTTATAGTAGCGTAGGTGCTTTTACGGTAGAGGGCGAGAAGATATTTAGAGAAAATAAGCTAAATTATAAAAGCATAATAGTCAGCTACGAGCGAGGTTATAAAGAGTGTAAAGATAGATACCCGAATATCACAAGCTTTTTAAATCCGTCAGATGATACGGACAAATTTAACCTTTATAAGAAAAATGAAAAATATAGTTTCGCAGGTTGCCAGTATATCGAGTATAAACTAAAATCATATTACAACTTACAAAGACAAAACGATATTTTATTGCAGGCAGTAGAGAAAAATATTAAAAATCACGAGCTTACGACCACGCTAAAGCAGATCAACGAAACGATAGATAGAAGACAAAATGATTTAGGTTGGGTAAGCTCAACGATTATTGCTGGTATGACAGTTTTAATCGAAAATATAAGCGTTATATCCGATAATTCAGTTGCTAATCAGCTAATGCAGGAGAATAGAAATCAGATAGAAAAATCAAGCGAAGATAGGGCTAAAAGGTATCAGGCGGAGCGAAACGGCGGGGGTGTTTCAGGCTGGTTTGGCGATGTAAAAGATGATGTAGATGTATTTTTGGGCGAAGCTGGAGGTATGTTTTTGGGAAATTTAACCTATTTAATGCTTCCAGGTGCTGGAGATGTATTTAATATTCTTAAGCCGTCAGATAAGAAAGGCGATAGCGCACTAGAAAAGCTTTTTGATATGATACCTTTAAATAAATTTAACATTGCTATTAAGATTAAAAACTTTTTAGGCAAGATAGCAAAGGGGGCGCAAACAATCCTAGCTATAATCGTTGTGGGAACTTTATATACGGCAATATTATCTTATATACCGCTAACGGTGGCGATAGTAGCAGGCTCTTTAGCCTTTATAGGCTATATTATAGAGTTGGCGAAGTATTTTTATATTATGCCGTTTGTAACGGCGTTTTCTTTAACTGCTGGACGAACAAGAAAGATAGTTGATTTTTTAGTCTTAGGAATTTGCCTTTTATTTAAGCCAGTGCTAATAGTAATTTTCATATATTTTGCTTTGTTTGTGTATGGACTTTTCAACGATATTTTTATGATTTATGCAATAGAGCAAATGACCTCTTTTAAAGAGTTGCAAAGTCAAGTATGGCTAACGGCAGTCTTATATATCTTTGCTGCTTTGTTAAAAATCGTGGGGGCGGTAGGAGCTTGCTATATGCTTTGGCGGATCATAATGCAAGCGCCGTCTTGGGTATTTAAAATTATAGGCGTGAACGACCATAACGCCAGCTTTGCGACAGAGCAACTAGGGCAAAGGTTAGAAAGGTATAGTTTCCAGCTATAAAAAAATATTGACTAACCTAAAAAAAATTGATATTAACCTAAAAAAAATGGTATAATTAAAAAATAAGGAGTAAGCAGATGAAGAAGGTAGTTTTACTTAGCTTAACGGTAATCGGTTTGGTTTTTGGAGCGCAAGCTGGAGCAGAGGCAGAGCAAGATTTTTGCAATAGAATAAAAAAATACCCTGAATTAGGAGTAAGTGAAGCTAAATGCACTTTTGAAAATGGTAAGTATGTTTTATACTGGGGAACAGATTATAAGGGGGGGTATAGAAATAAAGATGCTTTTAATACTATCGAAGAGAGAAACAATAAATTAGTTAGAAACGAATTATTAGAAAAAACAAAAGGCTATGATATGCCGGGCGGAAAAGGTAGTTTTGATAGAATAGTCGCTATGGAGAGCTACACAATCGAAAAAGACGGTATGACCGCAGAAGAGCATAAGCTATCAAAGGCAAAAGAAACCTACAAAGAGGCAGTAAAGGAAGAGGCAGAGGCTAGGGCAGAATACGAGATCAGCCCTACCGATGAAAACAAGGTTAAGCTAGACGAAGCAAAGGTAAAACTTGATAGTGCTAAAGGACAGCTGGAGCAGGCTAAACAAAAAGCAGAAAAGAAGAAGTAAGGAGAGAAAATGACAACCCCTGCAATGGCAATATCAAAAGCTAGTTTTGATTTATCGGGTATTCTTATAGTGGTTGTAATATTTACAGTTATTGCAAGTATTGCTATGCTTTTTAGAAAAGAGACTAGAATTGCTGGTATTTTTGGTTTTATTATGGCTGGTTTAGCCCCTTATATGCTGGTGATTATAAAAGGAGGAGATAAAAGCAATATAAAAACCAATATTGCTGGATTTGATTTGTTGTTTATTTTAGAATACAGCAAATATTTGACAGTTACTATGTGTGTGTGTCTTGCATTTCTTCTATTTGTTGTCTTGCCTATACTGGGTGCAAAAGAAAAAAAAGACAAGGGTAGCGGATTTGGAACTGGGCTATTGTTAGGCTGGCTTTTTTTTAGTGGCGGTAGTGAGTAATTGTAGTTTAAAAGGAATATCGAAATAAGAAACAAGGAGATATAAAATGAGAGATTTTACAAGTTTAAATAATGAATTAAGTATAAATTTACTCGAATTATTTCGTTATGAGATTATAATTTTAGGCGTAGTGCTTAGTGTAATACTAATCTTATATTTATTAAAAAAGTGGGATATAGCGTTTTATACCCTCACTGCAACATCATTGATTACGTGTAGCGTTTTTTTTGGTAAGCTTTATTTAGCTTTTGAAAAAATAAATTTAGATTTTCCAACTGACTATATTATTATTTATTTCTTTACCATAGCTGGAATTTTTCTTTTGGTAAGGTGGTATCAAGCCTCAAATAGAGCCTTGCAATAAATTTATATATTTTTGCTGGAGTTAATGGAGTATGATAAGACAAGTCGAAGAAAATTTAAAAACGTGCAAAATATATTCTATTGCGATTTTGATAGTTTGTTTGATAAGTCTTATACTAAACTATAAAGATATGACGACCGAAGACTTTTTTGGTTTTATACTATTTTTCGGTTATTTAGAATCTGTCTTAATTAGTGGCTGGATAAATTTTAAAAATCAGATTAAAGAGTATAACGCTTATCTTGATAAAATAGAAAAACATAGTTTAAAATAATTAAATTTAGAGCTTTGAGATGAATAATTTATATATTTTTGCTGGAGTTAATGGAGCTGGTAAAAGCACGTTTTACATTAAGCAACTGGAGAATTTAGACTTTTACGGCGCAAGGATAAATTCGGACGAGATAGTAAGAGAGTTTGGCGACTGGAGAAATCAAGACGATCAAACAAGAGCGGGGAAATTAGCCTTAAAGCTTAGGAAGCATTACCTAGAGCGTGGAGTAGATTTTAATATCGAAACTACTTTAAGCGGAAAGGGTATAGTTAAATTTATTGAGGAAGCCAAAGAAAAGGGCTATCACATTACGCTTTACTATGTAGGGCTTAATAGTGTAGAGCTATCAAAGCAAAGAGTAGCCATAAGAGCCAGCAAGAACGGACACAGTATCGATGAAGCTATATTAGAGCGCAGATATAAACAAAGCTTTGAAAATCTAGCTAAGATAATGCCACTATGCGATAAATTTTATATATATGACAATAGCGAGTTTATTAAAGACGAGCAGGAGCAAAAATTTTCAAATTTAAAGCTGGTGGCTGAAAAATCAACGAAAGACGGTTTAATAGAGCGATACTCAAACGCTAAATGGTTTGAAGACGTGTTTTTTAAGTCTTGCGATACTAAAAAGGCAACTAATAGCCAGGATATAAAAGAAAGTAAAATAAATACAAATAGAATTCAGAAGAGATAGGGAGAGAGCCACACAATGCCTTTTATATTTGATATTGCGCTAAACAAGCTAGAGAACTTAAAAAAAATAGCACAACAATTATCAAAAAATCCGACACTTTTTAATAATCTTGATAAGACTATATGGCAAATTATAAGAAATTACGAAGCAATGCCTACTACCAAAGAACTACAAATTATATACCAGGAGGAAATCTTTAAAATTTTAGAAGATCAAATTTTAAAGAAAGCCGAAGAACTTAATATATCGCTGGTAATCAGTTATGATAAAGATAACCTTACGAACACTAGCTTTTTTGTAAATGGTAAATCGGTAAGTAATCTAAAAGAGCTTGAAGAGGTAATGACTGCTAAGGCAGAAGAAAAACAATCAAGCGAAGATAAAAAGATTATCGAAGTTGATGTGGAAACTATACTAAATTCGGTTGATTATTCCTTTGTGGAAGCTATCAAAGAAAGAGCGAGAAAGCGAGAATATGAATAAAATTTTATATACAGTTATTTTTTTGGCGTGTAGCTGTTTTGCTAATTCGCCAGGAGCATTAAAACAACTCACAAAAGAACATCAAGACGTATTTAAAACTCACGAGAAGCAATATATTACTATTGTTAATAAAAAAGAGTTGGCAAAGAATATTTTAGTCAATAAATCAAATTTTATATTTGAACTTATAAAATATAGAAATATGATTTTTAACGGCTTTTTAATCCGGGCGGAAAAAGATTTTAAAGGCAAGAGATGATAAGACAAGAGAACTTAACCGAAAAAGAACGAATACACAAAGAGAATATACTAAATATAATCAATAAAGAGCAATACAAATTAAAGCTAGGTATAGTCTATCTTGTAGCCAGTGGCTTTAATTTTTGTATGCTCGGTGTTTCTTATTTGCTGTATAAGAGTGATATAAGATTTTTTACCCTTGATGTGGTAATAACTATCTACATAATAGCTATGATTTTGTATTATAAATTTAGCTTTAACTTGACTAAAGACGGGCACCATTTAAGGGCTTTTTTGTTTAGAATTCTTGGCAGTTTTAACGCTAAGATTGATAAGAGCCTAAGAGAGCAATTAAAAAGGAATTCGGCAGAGAAAATCACAAAGAAAGGCGAACAATGAAAAAGGCATTTTTGCTTATTTTAGGGGCTGTTTATGCTTTTGGTTGTGGAGGTTGTAGAGATGAGGGGTTGGCGCAGAGCTTAGGACAGCAAAGCATTTTATACTTTAATCAGCTAGACCAGCAAACAGCGCAGAAGATAGCCGAAATCATTAAGAAAGTGCATTACGCACACCAAGTTTTAGAAGTGCAAAATAGGGATATTTTAATACAAAATCAGAAAATTTTACAGTTGCAAGCAGTGATAGAAAAAGAGATAGTTTTTAATCAGGAAGTAATCAATAAGCTACAAGATATAATCAATACAAAAAGCGCAGAAAGGGGCTTTTAATGAGAGTTATTGCCATTTGCTTAATAGCTTTAAATTTAAGCCTTGCTGGAGTATGGAGCAGTAGCGGAGAAGACGGAATAAATCAAGCTTTTTCAGAGTATAATAACAGAGTAAAGCAATTTAACAACGAAGTAATAAGAAATTATGAGCGGATCATCAATACGCAAATCGAAGAGCTGGTTAAGAACGAAGAGCTTAAAAAGAAGCTTTTAACAAATCACAGAGAGCTTTTAAAGAGCGAGAGCGAAGAGAAGCAGAATATAAATTTTAGTGTCGAGATACTAAAAAAACTTATAGATAATCAGGCTACAAAATGAAGAAGATAGTTTTATTTATAGCATTTGCCAGTTTAGCTTTTGGTTGTATTTGTGCTGGAGATATATTATCAGGCTTTACAAATTCAAAGACGCACATTATAAGCACTATAAACAGCGCTACGAGCGAAATTAAGGGTAGCCTTATTCCTAGTATCAATAAGAACATAGAAGATATTAAAAGGCAAAATGAAGAGCTGGAGAAGCTTTTAAAAGCATATATGCAAGAAGCAGAACAAAAGAGAGAAATTTTATTTTATTTGGAAGCGATTAATAAGTTATGACAAAAGCGGATTTTGTAGAAAAGTTAAAAGATTTAAAGATGACGCAGGTTGAATTTTGTAGTTTGGTAGGCAAAAAGAATAACGTTTTAAACGGCTATACTTATGAAGATACCTTGCCTTTGTGGTATGAAAAGACTTTATCGCTTTTAGAAACTATCAGGGAGCAAAAGCTGGAGATAGAAATTTTAAAGAAAATGCTAATAGAAAAAGGCAAGAAATGAAGAACTATGAAATAGGCTTATCTCCGATAACAAATAATATCTATATTGGCGAATTAAACAAAAAAGGCAATCAATGGTTAGATAAAAAAGATATAACCTTGAAAGCTTGTGAGCTAGTGGCTTTGCATATCCTAAATAGAGAAAATGCGTTAGGCGAAAGTGCCGTTTTAGAAATCTTAGCAGAAGATGACAATAATACAAAACCGCTATTTAGAATAGAAGTAACCGATTTAAGAGCTTGGAAAAAATAATACCGTAATTTACTCCCCCCCCCTAACTCAAATCTTAAAAAAACTTAATCATATTTTAACTATTTAATTTAAAAAGTTATGCGGATTTACATAACTTTTTTGATATAATATTTTAAAATTTTTCTAAGGAGTTTTCAAATGGCAAGCTTTAAAGACTGGCTAGATGATTTTGCGGTCAAGAACGAACTAAACCCGAACAATACCTTTACTTTTACAAGGAAAGACGGAAACAAAGAAGTTGTTACACTAAAGCAAATTTTCGATTTTGTAGCCACACAAAGCGAAAAGGTGCAAGAGCAATTTAAAGATAGTCTATTAAAAGGGCAAGAGGCTAACAATATTGCAGGCTATATGTATCAAGCAAGTAGAAGATTTAAGTTGCCAGCAATGAAAGAGAGCGAATTAAGCGTATATGAGAGCGAACAGCACAAAAAAGACGACTGGAAAAAGAACTGGAGGGAGGAGCAAGAAAGCATTAAAGAAAACGCTATCAATCTTTTTCAGGACTTAGAGGATAGGCTTAAAAATCCTGAAACAGCAAAAGAGGCTTTAAAAGAGTATCAAGAATACGTAGCGCAATTTAAGGATTTATACCGCTATTCGATTAATAACGTTATGCTAATCCAAGCTCAAATGCAAAAAAGAGGGATAGAACTTAGCGGATTTGTAAAATCCGAAAAAGACTGGAAAGAATTGGGCGTATCTATAAAAGACAAGCCTATTAAAATTTTTGTGCCACATATCGAAAAAGCCTACGAAATGCAAGCTGTTGTTGAGCAAGGAATTAAAAACTATGTTTATAAGCTTGATGAAAACGGCGAGAAGATACCGAAGCTAGACAAAGACGGTAATCAAATGACGCATACTAGCTACTGGCTAACTGGCAAAGTCTATGACGCAAACCAAACAGACGCTTACGAGAGCGGAATTATAAAGAAAATAGACGGTGTAGAGCTGGCAAATGAGCGTTATACAAAAGATGATTTAATAGAGATAGCAAAGGTATTTAGCGATAAACTAAAAGTAGATATTAACTTTAGACCTATTCAGCAGGATATGAGCGGTTATTTTACTACCAAAAACGGCAAGAGCGAAATACACATAGATAGCAATATGGATATAAATAACCAGTTAGCTACGCTTTTACACGAAGTAGGGCATAGAATTTTACATACACAAGATTATTTCGATAGAAAAGTCTTTAATAAGACAAGGAGAGAGTGCGAGGCGGAAAGCTTTGCGTTTATTACATCTAATCAATTCAAATTAGAAACATCGAGCGCAAAATATCTTTTAGGTTATTTGCAAGCTGATCCAAATAACAAGCTAAAAGATGTATTTGCGGACGTTTTAAAAGCCGTAAGAACGTTTAACGATAAAGTAAATGTTGAAGAGCTGATGAATAAAATTCATAAGGAGAATACGCAAACCACTATAAAAACAGATGAAAATAAGAAATTTAATCAAATCATTTTAAATTGCCAAGAGGCTGTTTGGGATAGGGAACTAGCAGATAATAAAGAGTTGCTGGCAGTTGCCTTTTTAAGAGATTTTTATACTGGCTATGGCAGTGCAAATGCTGAAACCATGAGCGGAATAGTTAAAGAATTGTATCAAGTTGATTTTACAAAAGATGACGTGTTTAAAATCGAAGAGCTAACCAAAAGAGAAATTAATATGGATTTAAAAGTCGATTTTGAAGATAAGCCATATAGTATAGAAGAGATAAGGGCTAAATATGATTTAGAGATGAAAGACGAGCAGGGATTAAGCGAGGCGCAAAAGGCGGTTTTAGGCAGTATGTATGATAATGCACTATCGAATTTTAAAAAAGATATGGAAGAAGCGCAGAAAGCGTCAGAAGAATTTAATCAAATTAGCCTAGAAGATAAGCCAAATTTACAGCAAGAAAATCAAGAAGAAAATACTACTAAAAACACTCAAAGACAGCAAAGACAATAAGAATTTAAGAGATAGGCAAAACCTATCTCTTAAAATTAATTACTCGAAAAAAGCCTATCCATTTCTTTAACTGTAATATTTTTTTCGTTTTCAAAATATTTGTCAAGCTTTGCCTTAAAAGAATAAAAGCTTTTTTCGGACATTGCAACGCAAGGTAGCATATTTAATTTACCGCTTTCAATATCTTTTATTTGCTGATCGCTTGCCAGCTTAAAGCAATAGCGTTGTTGTTGCTCTAAGGGTCTTATTATTATCTCGTTATCGCTTGTTATACGATACGGTTTAGATGTTTGATAAAAAAAGTATGCACTAAAAGAAATAGCTAATACCAGTAAAAGCCATAATCTTATCGTCTTCCTCATTTTGTGCGCCTAATACTTAGCGAGGTTTTTTAAAACTTGGTTATCTTCTATGATAGTTTTACCGGCTTCACAACTTTTAACTTGATCTAAATGCTCTTGAGCTTTTAGAAAGTAAAAGTCTATGAATTGCTTACATAATTCGCTATCAAATCTGTTGGTATAGCAGTATATAATACCCCTACAACTAGCACAATTAAAATAATGGTTTTCTTTGTGTTTAGATATTTTAAATTTGGAAAATCTAGGTTCTAAACGAGGGTTTTTTAATAGTAAAAAATCAGCTAATTCTTGGCTGATTTTGCCTTGTTTTACATATTCTTCTACTATCACTTGCATTTTTTGATTGATGTCTAAATTCTTTCTTGACGTTTCTTCGTGATGTTCTGCACTTGATAAGAAAATCATATAATTAAAATAATGCTCTAGCTCTTTCCTTACCTGCTGTTTAAATAGGATTATTTCATAATCTTTTTTAGTAAAAAATTGTAAAAATTTAGCTATATGATAGTTGCCTGCTTCGTGTATTGAAATAGGGTTGCTAAGTAAATCATTTATTAAAAATTTTAACTCTACTTCATTAAAGAACTTACTACTCATAGTATGCCCCCGTCTTTTAACAAATCTCTTACTAGGGCTGAACCCGATCTAATATCATTATCGATTAAGTATTGCTGGAATTTGTTATAGTCGTTAATTTCAAGGCTAACACTAAAATTCCTATATTGAACTCTATTTCTTGACCTTCTTACAACCTCAATATTGCTATTGCTTTGTTGAATTTCGTTAGCTGGAGTGCTAAAATTTTCTTTCATTTCGCTATTATCCATAATAGCTGATAAATCATCTGCATTTAATTTCTTACCCATTTTTTTATCCTTTTGTTTTGATGTTGTCGATTTCATTAAATAAGCTTAGAAGCTCACCGATTGCCTTTTCATCTCTTAAATTTTTATCTTCCTCAAATACACTAATACCATTTGCAACTGAAAATTTAATCCTGGCTCTATCTCTTACTATGCTATCTAAAAATATAAAATCTTTCTTGTCTTTAAACGGCTCTTTGATAAAATCTATATTTTTTAAACTGCTATGAATACGGTTTAAAACGATATATGCCTTAATAGTGCTAGAATTGATATTGCTTGCAATTTCTTTGATAATCTTATCAAAATCATATAAGCGCATTAATTCTACTGGGCTGTCGCTAACCGGTGTAATAACTTTATCAGCTAAAGCCAAAGCAAGCCTATTGTTTGAGCTATCAAATCCGCCAGTATCAATAATGATTTTATCGTTGTCGTTAGCGTTATTCAGGAAGCTAATAAGCTTATTAACATCTTGAAACTGTAAAATTTCTAATGTCGGAAGAGATGTTTTTAATTGTCTTAGTTTGTTAAAATTTGTGATAGAGTGTTGCCCGTCTAAATCGACCACTATAACACGCCCTTTATTCTCTTTTTTATTTGCGTATAAGCTATAAATAGCATAATTAAAGGCGAGCAGGGTTTTACCCACTCCGCCTTTAGGATGTGAAAAAGCTACTATCATTTAGTAAAATCCTTTGCAAACCGCATTTGTATATCTAAAAGTTTCAAAAAATATAGGTATTTGTTGGTTTCAAATTCTCTATCTTCTTCATAGTATTTGCAAGTTTTTAACCATTCTTGGTAGCACTCTTCACAATACCAATAACTACCTAATGCTGGAATAAGATAGCCAGCAGACGAAGTCTTAGAGCAACTGTCGCATATACCAAATCCACCTATTGCCGTGATTTCTAGTCTTGAAGTTTTAATTATTTTAAAACCCTTTGAATTTGTAAATGTTTGCATTTTTAACTCAAATCAATAATTTCTAGTAAGTATTCAAATTTGCCTATTTTTTTACTAAAACATTTTTTGCCTTTAAACAATATAAAATTTTTATCTTCCGTGTGTCTAGGCTTATTGTCCGCAAATCTTGCAATAGGAAAAAATCCGTCCTTAATATTGCTTTGAACTAAAACCAAATCACATTTAAGTATTTGTTCCGCACTTGTTTTCAGCTCATCTGATATGTGCTTTAGTATTTTTTGGTCTATGTGTTTCATTTCTATACCTTTTTATTGAAATTTAGACTATGTAACTGTTGATAGCTTACTACATAATCCAACTATGATTATTATACTATACATTAACTTATATTTATCTTAAACTATAACTTATCTTTTAAGATAAATACATTTATACTAATTAATAAATAACTTTTTACTAAAAGTAATCAAATTTAACAAATCACAATATATTTATATTTATCCTAAAAGATAACTTTATTTATACTATGATATAATCATTACTATATTTATACTAAATTATTACTATATTTATACTAATCTTATATTTATAGTTTTATTTATAATCATCTTTTAAATATATTTACAGTATAATTTTATTTATTTCTTAGTATTTCTTAAATATATAATTAGTAACTTCTTGCTAAATTTTGATTTAGCTTGCCAAATTTTAGATCGGCTAGCTAAATTTAAGAGGTAAAATCAGTAAATACATTTATAAGATTACTATAAGATAACTAAATCTATATTGTATATTTACTAAGTTTTCAATATATAATTATTAAATATTAAATATATGATTACTAAATTATTACTATACTATAACTACATTATTATTATAGTTATCTTATATGAATATTAAGTTAAGAATTATCTAAGCAATATAAAACTAACCTTAACTTTAAGACTTCTATAAGCTCCATTTAGACTAGCTCACGCTTTAGAATTGTTTAAGTTTAGACTAGCGAAACGCTGGGTGCATAGGACACGCCAGCACTGCCAGCTTTTCAGCGTTTCAGAGCAAGCACGGCGG